>NZ_AOME01000052.1 GCF_000336935.1 Halococcus salifodinae DSM 8989
GAGCTCGAACTTCGTCCGGAGATGGTGGAGGATCGTGTTGCCGTGGGGCGACTCCTCTGAGATCTCGCAGAGGTGACTGACCGAGTCCTCGTCGGCTGTTGCGCCGACGAGGACGTCCCAGATATCCTCGGAGTCGATATCGGCGTTTTCGCCGAGTTCGATATCGATCTCCTCGTCCAGAGTGTTGACGAGAAAGTTAAGCACCTGCTCTTCGGTGAGTTCATTGGCTGCTTGGTTTGGCTGCATCAACCGACCGAGCAGCCCACTCACCTAACCCGCTTTGTGAACTACTGANTGCTCTTCGGTGAGTTCATTGGCTGCTTGGTTTGGCTGCATCAACCGACCGAGCAGCCCACTCACCTAACCCGCTTTGTGAACTACTGAAGCTACGTACCGCTGAGGCCGACATCACTGTGTCATCTATTCTATTGAGAACATCTACCATGATTCTGTCAAAATATATTAAATCAACCGGCGGCGAGGAAGGGGTATGGAGGTCTCAAAAGCAGTCATTCCTGCAGCAGGGTTCGGCACTCGCTTTCTCCCGGTGACGAAAGCACAGCCCAAAGAGATGATGCCCGTTCTGAACAAGCCGACGATCCAGTACGTCGTCGAGGAGGCCGTGCGGTCGGGTATCGATGACATCCTCATCATTACCGGCCGAGGGAAGGAGTCCATCCAACACCACTTCGATAAGTCCTACGAACTCGAAAGCGAGCTCCGGAAGGCGGGCAAGGACGAGATCCTCGATCGCGTCCGAAAGGTTTCGAATCTAGCGGACATCCACTACGTCCGGCAGAAAGAACGCAACGGGCTCGGTGATGCCGTTCTCTATGCACGAAAACACGTCGGCGACGAGCCGTTCGCGCTTCTGTTGGGAGATACTATCGTCGAAAGCGACGTTCCTTGTACGAGACAACTGATCGAGTACGCGGAGGAGTACGACCAATCGGTCCTCGCGCTCGAGCGGGTACCGTGGGAGAAGGTCCCGTCGTACGGGGTCGTGGACGTCGAGGACCCCTCGTCTACCCAGCCATGCTTTCCCGTTTCCGAGCTCGTCGAAAAACCCGCACGAGAAACGGCACCATCGAACCTCGCGATCACGGGCCGATACGTACTCCAACCAGCCATCTTCGACCAGCTCGAAGCAACGGAACCCGGCGTCGGCGGCGAGCTCCAGCTCACCGATGCCATCAACGAGCTGCCGGCAGTACGGGGTACCGAGTCGGCCGGTCGGCGGTACGACATCGGGGACATTCCCAGCTGGCTAGAGGCGAACATTCGGCTCGCGATGAAGCACGAGACCGGTGCGACACATCGTGCGGTGGAGCGATTATTGGAAGAATGGACCGATGAGTAGGATTCTCGTGACCGGCGGTGCGGGATTCATCGGTTCGCACCTCTGTGCGACGCTCCTCGGTCAAGGCCACGAGGTGCTCGCGATGGACACCTTCGTGACGGGTCGCAACGAGAACCTCGAAGAGATATTCTACCACGACAACTTCCGCTTGGTCGAACACGACGTCACGGAGTTCATCCACGTCAGCGGCGAGTTGGATACAGTGATCCACCTCGCGAGCCTCGCCTCGCCTCGATTCTATCAACGAAATCCGATTAAAACCCTGAAGGTGGGGGCGCTGGGAACCCACAAAACCCTCGGACTTGCGATGGAAAAGGACGCGACGTACTTCTTCGCGTCGACCAGCGAAGTGTACGGGGATCCGGAAGTGAACCCCCAGCCGGAGAGTTACCGGGGGAACGTCGATCCCTACGGGCCACGTTCATGTTACGACGAGTCGAAACGGTACGGTGAATCTCTGATCCGTGCCTATCGGGAAGAACACGGGCTCGATACCCGTATCGCACGGATCTTCAACACCTACGGGCCACGGATGCGACCGGACGACGGGCGCGTCATCCCGTCGTTCGTCCGACAAGCCTTGACTGGCACGGATATGACGGTGTACGGTGACGGAACACAGACGAGGAGCTTTTGTTACGTCTCGGACCTTATCGATGGCTTCATCGGGTTACTGGACTCCGACGTACAGGACCCGGTCAACCTCGGCAATCCGAACGAACGAACTATCCAAGCGCTCGCCGAGACGGTCCTCGAGATGACGAATAGCGACAGCCAGATCACCTACGAACCCCTCCCGCCACAGGACCCGATGGTTCGAAAACCGGATATCACCAAGGCCGAAACCGAGCTCGGCTGGTCCCCACACGTCGGCCTCAAGAACGGCCTCGAAACCACTATCGAATACTTCGAGAACGTGTTGTGAGTCACCATCGCTTCGTCCGTCGCCACCAACGATACCCTCGTTCGTGAGGTGGCTCCTGGGGGTGTACAGACGATAGTTTACGATTTCGGGTCGCGCGTCACTGGTACTTCATGCAGAACCGCCAGACCCTCGACGCGGGCACGTACGTCGCGCGACCGCCGAACGACATCAAGAGTTCGACGGCATATTTGGCTTCGAATCCGGGTGCGGTTCGAATCGCATATGCGAACGCCCGTATCGCCTTCGGCGACCAGGCGTCGTCGTCGAGCGAGCGTCGGCCGATGTTGGCGTAGATGTGCGCGACGGCCCTGGCCCGGACTGCGGGTGAGGTCTCGGCATACAACTCGTCGTATCGTTCGAGGAGTTCTTTCTTACCGTCGACGGCGTCCCAGCTCGACCCGAGGTTGTACTCCTGCTCGCCCATCCTGATCAGGGGTTCGTCCACGAAGCCGAACCGTGCGATCCGGGCGAGTTCGATCTTCATTCCCACGTCGTCCGCACCGTGGCGGTTCGTGAGCGGCATGATGGCGTCGATGACCGCCCGGCGGATTAGCATCGTCGTGTTGTAACACGACGACATTCCGAACGTTAGGGCCTCATCGAGAACGTCGCCCTGGACGTCCGGGTCCGGCGTCCGAACGTCGCCGAACTCCTTTCGGAGGCCACTGTAGACGACGCCGATGTCGGGATGGGCGGTCAGGTACTCGACTTGCTTTTCGAACTTCTCCGGGAGGAGCGTATCGTCGTCATCGAGGAGCTGGATGTATTCGCCGGTGGCGTGCTCGATGCCGAGCGACCGTGCGGCGTGTGGCCCCTCGTCGATCGCCTGTGGGATATACGTCNCCGGTCTCGTGCTTCATCGCGAGCCGAATGTTCGCTTTCAGGAGCTGTTCGTTCCGGTAGTACGTCGGGATGATAACCGACACCAGTCCGGTAGTCGTTGCTGTCATTGTGCGGTTGGCAATTCGATTTCCGTTCCGGTATGGCCGAGTTCAGCGTGGCTTCCCGCCTGTTCCGTGACGTTGACGAACAGATGGACCTCACGATAGGCGTTTTCGGTCGTAGGCTGGGCGGGTGGCTGGTCACGGTAGAGCATGAACGTGAGCCGGAGGTTCGATCCAGCCACGGTCGGTACGACCGTTCGGCGCTCGCGAACGGTCTCGTTCGAACCGGCCCGAAGCGTGAACCGGTCGAGCTGTACTTGCTCGGGCGTCGTGAGGTTTCCGTTCGTCTTGGCGACCCGTTGTAGGGCGACGACAACCGCATAGTTGACCGGCTGCCCCTCTCGATTTCGAACGCCCACAACCAGTGGCTGTCCCTCGCCCTGGGTCAGTGTCGTGGGGTAATTCGTGTTCGTCGGCGGGCCGCTGCCGTTCGGCGTGAGCAAGAAGAAGTCGGTTGAGTGTGTTCGGGGCGGCGTCACGGCGTCGTAGGTCACGATACCACCGACGGCGACGATGCTAACGACGAGGAGCACCGAGAGCGCCGTGCCGGCGGTCGTCTCGGTGGATGTTCCCCTCGCCGTTCTCGCGATCTCGAACGGGTTTCGATATCGGTGTTCTGCCTGCAGTTGTCCGCGGCGAATCGCCGCGATCACCGCCGCGCCAACGGATACCCCCGAGAGGACGAACAACACCGCCGCGCGGGTGAACCCGATCGGAGAGAGTACTAGACCGAACCCGACGAGGATCACAACCGCGATGCTCAACGCAGCGGAGAGAACCACTCGCTCGGAAAGTCTGAGACCTTCCCCGAACGGCTGTGCATCGTCGTCGTTCCGGTCGGTATGCCGCTCCGGAAACAGCGCGCCGACGAGCGCGTAGCCCGGTAAGAACAGGACGAGCGCGAACGCTAGCGGGACGCGAAGCAGCGTCTCCCGAATGCCCGGAACTGCCACCGCCACGACCGTCGCGACGACCACGCACACGACTCCGACGAGGTCGGACGCGAACCCGACGCGAGCCGTGGCAAGCCATTGTCGAAGACGGTCGTTCACAGTCTGTCCTCGGTGGGTGGTGCCATAGACCTGACGTTTACTCGCCCACGACCCCCGTGACGGTCGAACTCCCCGTCTCGGTTCAAAACGGGGCGGGGAGTTATGTGAGAACCGTTTAGTAGTTACTGAGGGATGGAGAACCCAGCATCCGATGAGGTCGATATCGTCGGCGAACCGCCGAGGGCCATCGTGAACACTGATGGCTGACGAGTTTGACTCCGACGACGGGACGTCCACCGAGTCCGTGACACAGCCTCTTGATCCCCCGACCGGGTCGCCTGGTGGCTTCGGACCCCGATCGCACGAGTGGCATCGGCGTCGGTACCGAATAGCGGTCGTCGCGTTCGCGACCCTCGGCGTCGTGATGGGTGTCGCTGGCATCACCGTTGAGAACGGTCGGGAGGTTCTGTTCGCCCTCTTCGGGATCGGGTTGTTCGGGGCTGTCCTCTGTTATATCCTCATCCCCGAGCGGTTCGTCCCGGCGTCGCTCGGCTGGCGGACGTACGCGCCGCTCGCGGAGGTCGGCCCACTGTTCGTGACAACACTCGAGCTCTCGGACCGGCGGGTGTACCTTCCGACTAGTGACGGACAAGTGCGTCTCTTGGTACCCCAAAACGACGATTTTCTCGATGACTGCGAGACGCCCGTGATCGGGGTGCATGAAACAAAGGACACTCGTGAGCTCGTTCTGCCGACGACTGGCGACGAACTCCTCACAGAATTTCGCGAACAGCACGGCGAAGCGCTGGCCGCCGATGCACCGTCACTTATCGACCAGCTTCTCGACGTCCTCGTCGAGGAGTTCGAACTCGTCGAACGGGCGAACGGCCAAGTCGAATCGACGGAAGACCGTGTAGTAGTCACGGTCGAGCGGAGCTACTACGGTCCGCCGACTTCGTTCGATCATCCCGTGGCGGCGTTCCTCGCAGCCGGACTCGCTGCCGGGCTCGAAACCGCGGTTGGTCTCGAATCAGTCCGCCGAGAAGCCGACGGGCGGTACGTCATCATCTGTTTCTGGGGACGATGACATCCTCCTCGGCGTAGACGAACGGAGTGAAAGTGAACGCCATGGTTGAATATCCAGCCGGGCTGTCGGCCGGGTAGCCTGCGGTTGCGACCCTCTGCGACGAAGCTTACGCGATTCACGCCTGTCCCTCGGTCTCCGGCCTCGGGACGTGATTCGCTCGCTGAACGGGATAGACGACGACCATCGGTGAGCGAGTCGGCCCTCGACGTCGTTCAATCGTCGTTTTCGGTGTGGGCGTGAGCCAGTTCGAGACCGTCACGTGATGAGGCTGTAGATCTGAAGGCCGACGACGCCCACGAAGAGCACGACCGCCACGGTCAGTATCGGATAGAGCCGACGCTGCCATCGGGGGGTGATGGTCGTCGGCGTGACGAGTTCGATCAGCACGAACAGCCCGAGCACGCCCCCGACAACCAGCAGATCGATCCGGAACTCACCGGTGACCGCTGCGGCGAGGACCAATACCAGTAGCCATCCCAGCAGCGCAGCCACGAATCGAATACGACGTCGCACATATCGGCGTTCGTCAGCGAGCGACAAAACCTTCCCGTCGGCAAGTCCTTCCCCTGAATCGGCTCGATCGCCGTGCACTCGCGGGAGTTCCGTTTCCCGGAGACTCATTCCCGACAGCGGAGAAGATATACTATACACCTAGAGATTATCCTTATTCCCAGAGAAGGCGTTCTACAGAATTGAACACAACTGTAAGTTAACAAAGAAGTGTCATATGACGAATCAACGTTCGATCGAAAGCAGTCACACATTGCTGACCAAGCTACCGGTGACCAAGGGATTGTCACGGCTCGGTGTGAGTCTTCAGATCACAAACACAAGTGACACCATTTCGCTCGTACGGTTCACCGACCCGATGCCGGATGGCTACGTGCTGGCGACCCGGACGACGGACGACGAATCGGGTTGGTCTGCGCTCTCCGATGGACGTCTCGACGGAGCCATATTGGTTTCACCCGAGGAGACCGTCGCGCTCACCTACGTTCTCGCCGACCCTCAGGACCCGGCGTCGCCCGTCGAAGCCGAATTGGGTGACCTTCCGAACGTCGAAATCGTCGACAGCGTTCCGGTCACGCCCGAATCCGCACCGTCATCGCCGGTCGTGCTGTGGCGCTCTTCGAACGACGAGCGCGTGCCGCTGGTGCTCCGGGAACCGGCTCATCACCCCGCGGTTACCGACCCCACAAGCATCGAGGGATGGGTCGTCGAAGGTCTCGGAAGTCGCTTCGATGACCTCGACGTGAGCGACCGGATCACCGACCAGTCGGCCGCGTTTTCGCGGTCGAAGCCGGTGATCGGGATCATCGCCCACGAGGCAAACGCCGACGCCATTCTCGGAACGATTCTCCGGGCGAGGGAGCATGGGTTCGCGGTGTTCGTCATCTACGGAGGGGATGGCGAATCCGAGGTGATCCGTCTCTCACGGCGACTCGGAGCGAAGATCGTCGAACCCTCGGCGTCAGCACGCGGAAACGTGGCGTTACTCGAACGGTCCCTGTCCCAGGCCGCCCGTGATGCGGGCTATCCCGGGATCGTCTTCCAGCTTCCCGAGAGTTCCCGGATCGACTACGAGCGGACGCTCGCCGCGTTCGCCAGCGACGGATTCGAGACGACCGCTATCCCCGAAACGTGGTCCGCGTCCCCAGAAATCACACACGTGCTCGTCGGTATCCCCGCATACAACGCGGAAGGGGCCATCGGCGCGGTGGTCGAGGATGCCACATCGTTCGCCGACCAGGTTCTGGTCGTCGACGACGGCAGCGCCGACGCGACTGCCGAGCGCGCACGCGCGGCGGGCGCGACGGTCGTGGTCCACGAACGAAACCGTGGCTACGGTGGTGCGCTCAAGACCATCTTTCAGGAGGCGGACCAGCGCGGGGCGGCCCATCTCGTGACGCTCGACGCCGACGGCCAGCACGACCCGGCGGACGTTCCAAAGCTGGTCCAGACCCAAGAACACGCCGACGCCGACATCGTCATCGGCAGCCGATACGCCCCCGGTTCGATGACACGGCTTCCCTTCGTCCGTTCGATCGGGCTCGGCGTCGTGAACCTCCTCACGAACCTGAGCCTTGGACGACTCGCCCCGCGGCGCTGGGTCCGGGATACCCAGAGCGGGCTCCGAGCCTACTCTAGCGAAGCGATCGCGTCGCTCGCGGCCGCCCGGGACATCGGCGATGGGATGTGGGCGAGCACGGATATCATGTACCACGCCAATGCCGAGGGGTTCGACTTCGCGGAG
Source organism: Halococcus salifodinae DSM 8989 (assembly GCF_000336935.1). Classification (NCBI taxonomy): domain Archaea; kingdom Methanobacteriati; phylum Methanobacteriota; class Halobacteria; order Halobacteriales; family Halococcaceae; genus Halococcus; species Halococcus salifodinae. Next base: position 7,563 of record NZ_AOME01000052.1, read on the forward strand.
GTCGGCATCACCATCAGATACGACGTCGAGGACGCGAGCACACAGGGGGCTCTCTCACACGGTACCGACCTCATACGAAACATCGGGCGGTTTCTCGAACGGACGCATCCGCTTCTGTTGCTCGGTCTCCCGGGTACCATCGGCGTCATAGCCGGAACTCTCGTCGGGACCGTGGGCATCCAGCAACTCCTGCTGGACGAACCCTCCATGCTCACCATCGCCGCCGCGACCGTCCTCGGTGTCGTCGGTCTCGCGATGGTGATGCTCTCGGTGCTGTTCCACGCGATGAACCTGCACCCGTTCTACGACCGGATGTAGGTGATTTCGACGGCTTATTCCCGGTCGGACGCCGATTTCCGCCATCGGACCGAGTAATCGCCGGTCAGGTAGTCCCACCACGCGAGCAAGATCGTATACTCTATCACGGCCACATAGCGGGCGATCCCGAGAAGCCACCGAACGCCACCGTTCTCTTCGGTTCCCGATCCCCCATCCGCTTCGTCCGGTTCGTCATTCGACGCCGCCGTTGGGAGGGTATCAGCGAGTAAGTCGTCACGGACGGCCAGGAGCGCACCGAACGTGCCGATTCCAGCGATCCCGACTAACAGCGCGGCGGCGAGGGCCGCGAGTGGGGCTACCGCTAGCGTGACGACGAAACAGACGGCGCTGCCGAGACAGAGGAACGGCGAGAACATCGGGAGTGCTTTCCGGGACGGGAAGACGAGCGCGCGGTACCAGTCGCCCGGAACGACCAGATACCGCCAGTGGCGTATGAGCGACTGTATCGTGCCGATGAGGCGGCGTTTGTTCGAAGCGATCTGTTCGGCCACCGTGTCGGGTTCGGATTCGTAGACCAGCGCTCGCGGTTCGTAGGTGATCCGGTAGCCGGCCTCGTGGATGCGTATCGAGAGGTCGAGATCCTCGGAGAGGCTGGTCTCGTCGGCTCGAACGATACCCGCCCGCCACGCGCTCAATTCCCCGTCGAACTGTGAGACCGAGCCAAGCAGCGCCCCGCCGAGCGCCTTCATGTGTTCGAGGTCGCGATAGAACTGGTTCGAGGCGGTCAGCGACGATCCGGTATCGAGTACCCCGAGCCGGCCGGCGACCGCACCGGTCGTGGGGTTCGAGAAGTGGGGGGCGACCCGGGCGATGGTCGCCGGGGCGAACACCGAGTTCGCGTCGGTCACGAGCACGACCTCGCCGTGCCCCTGGTCGACCCCGTGATTGATGGCCGACGCCTTGCCGCTCCGTTCGCCCTCCTCAACCAGCCGCATCGGTGGGTCGTCTGGGCCAAGGTCGTCGAGCGCGTCCCGAAGCACGTCGGCCGTCCCGTCGGTCGACCCCGAGTCGACGAACAGGACCTCGTACCGGTCGTTCGGATAGATCTGTTTCCGGAGGTTTTCCACCCGCTTCGCGACCACACTCGATTCGTTGTAGGACGGAACGATGACCGTGATGAAGGGTGTATCTGACGGGCTCATGTTGTCCGTGTCAGGTGGCTCGTCGGTCGCTCCCTTCGCTCTCGCGAGCAGTCCCATTGTCAGGGGATAGCCGACGAACTGCCAGCCGAGCAGGCCGGTGCAGACGCCGAACCCAGCGAGTCCAACCTTCTTCAGGCGCTCCCTCATTGTCCGACCCCCTCACTCGGCGTGACACCTCGTTCCGTCGAGCAGGTCGTTGCCTCGTCGATGACGTCCTCGACGGGGCCGAACTCGACCGCTTCGAGGAGCGAGTCGAGTTTCGCGGCGAGCGTGTCGATGCCGTGGCTGCTGATGAATCGGGCGTGCGGGGAAACGTCACCGAGCTCGTCGGCGACGGCCGGATTGAACTCCCATGGATGGAAGTAGAGCGTCGCCGGAGTCCCGCTGGCGTTGAAGGTTTTGATACCCCACTTTACGACGCGAGCGGGCAGCACTCGGGCGTAGAACCCACCGGCGATCGGGAGGCGAACGTGCGGATGAAAGACCGCTAGGGGGACCTCCGTGAGCGCATCCGGTCGCGGTGGTCCTCCCGCCGCGAACGGCGCGTCAAGGTTCACCGCGTACGGGCGCAGGGGAGCCCCTCGAACCCCGTACATCGGTGTCTTGACCGGGAACACGCTCGAATCGTACTCGAAGCCGGCGTCGGTGAGCGTCTCGAACGCCCACTCGGTCCGTGGCGTCACAGAGAAGTTGGGGGCTCGAAACCCGCGTGGGCGCTCGTTCACCGCCGCTTCGAGGGCGTCGCTGCTGTGGTCGAGTTCCTCGCGAAAGATTTCGGGTGTGAGTTCGAACAGCGGTCGGTGGGTGTGACCATGCGACCCTATCTCGTGGCCCGCTGTCGCGATCCGGGCGATGAGGTCGGGGTAGGCCTCGGCGACCTCTCCCACGACGTAGAACGTCGCCGTTACGTCGTGACGGTCGAGCAGGTCAAGAACGATCTCGGTCGAACGTTCGACATGGACCACCGGGTCGGTGGTCTCCTCGCGAAGCAGGGTGGCGGTGAACCAGTGTTCGAGGTCGAACGAGAGGGCGTTCGTCGGGCTCATCGCCGGGCCCTGGTATGGCCTCGGTTCGGTCCGTAGTATGGGACCGTCCGTGTTCGTCCTTCCGGGACTCCCGATCGTTCGTGACGGACATCGACTGACCGTCGAGATCCCTTGGAGTTGTGTCGATGGCCGTTCATTGGGTTGTCGTGTTCGTGGATTCCGGTCGCAATAATCCTATCGACGGCACTGAATGACCGGAGGTACGCTACCTCAGCATCGCCCGCCGAACGAACTTCATAGGTTTCGCCCCGGCTCAGTGCCGGATCCAGTCAAAAACCGATTCGATGCCTTCGGACAGCTCGACCGCGGGTTCGTAATCGAGTGCCTCGTTGGCCTTCGAAACGTCGGCGAGGCTGTCTCGAACATCTCCCGGGCGTGGGTCGGTGTGTTCGATCTTGATGTCCGGATCGACCGTCTCGCGGACGTGCTCGGCGAGCTGGGCGATGGTCGTCGACCGGCCGGTCCCGATGTTGAACGCCTCCCCCACGCGGTCGGTCATCGCCGCGAGCAGGTTCGCGCGCACGACGTCACGAACGTGGACGAAGTCGCGGGTCTGCTCGCCGGTTCCCTGCACGGTGATCGGACCGCCCGAACGTGCCTGAGCGAAGAATTTCGTGATCACGCCGCTGTAGGGTCCCTTTCGCTGTCGAGGACCGTACACGTTGAAATAGCGAAGTGCGACCGTTTCGAGCCCATAGAGGTCGTGGTACAGCTGACAGTAGTGGTCCGCAGAGAGCTTCTCCAGCCCGTACGGTGAACTCGGCCGTTTGGCGACCGTCTCCGGGATGGGAAGCGTCTCGGGTGTCCCGTAGATGGCGGCGCTGGAGGCGAAGACGACCCGGGCGTTCGTTCGACGGGCCTCCTCCAGCACCGAGAGGGTCGCATCGACGTTGATGGCGTGACTCTCCATCGGCATCTCGACCGACTGCTCGACGCTCACAATCGCTGCTTCGTGAAAAACGATATCGACATCGTCAAACGCCGCCTTGCGGACATCCGAGTCGCGAACGTCCCCTTCGATAACCGACAAGTTTGCCGGGAGCTGTGATCGCCGACCGCTAGAGAAATCATCGAGTACCCGTACCTCGTTCTCCGCCACCAGCGCATCCACAAGATGACTGCCGATGAAGCCACCGCCGCCAGTGACCAGCACTGTTAGTCCGCTGAGGGGTATCTTCATCACAGTTTCCGAGTCCGGGGTGGGTTCACGTCGTCCACCCAAACTCCGATTTCAAGCTATTCATACACATACATCAAAAGACGAATACAAATGACTTTCCCCGCCAACAGTGCTCGCGATAACTCGGCTCGACTCCGTCCGTCGAACAATCTGGAGACCTCACGGATCGGCGTGCTGAAACCCATCGACCGGGCGACGACGGCGGATATTCACCGCACCGAGAAATTTACTATTTCGAAATAGTAATCCCCAAGCTGAAAATTAAAAAAGACATGCGGATATTGGTCATATGCTTATCGATTATTTGACCGATTCCAACGGTGATTTTATATAGTTGGCAAAGAGGAGACCTACATGGACGTACGTCCCAGTCGACGGTGGGTGCTCGGGCGACTCGCGCTCCTCGGCGGTACGGCACCGTTCCTCGAATTTGCGTCCCGACCAGCGGCTGCACAGTCAGCCGCGGTCGGTGAACTCGGAACTACCTCACGCCGACAATCCACGTCGGGGGAGTGGCACCGACTCAGCTTCGAGGAGACCTACGAGGATCCAGTCGTGGTGATGGGTCCGCTCTCACGGAATGGCGGCGAGTCTGGTCATGTCCGCCTCCAGAACGTCACCGGCGACGGCGTCGACTGGCGGATCGAAGAATGGGAGCATCTCGATGAGATACACACCGAGGAGACGGTGAGCTATCTCGTGGTCGAGAGTGGGGCACACGAAGCGGATGGTACGACGATCCGGGCGGGAACGGTCGACGCCGATGACCATCCTCGATCGGTGTCCTTCAGCTCGTCGTTCGAACAACCGCCGGTCGTTCTCGCCACTTCACAGACCTTCGAGGGGGACGACCCAGTGGTCACCCGTCTTCGAGACGTCTCTGCAGGAGGATTTGACGTCGAGGTTCAGGAGGCGGAAGCGAACGGGAGCCACACCGACGAAACCATCGGGTACATCGCTGTCGGCGGCTCCGGCGATCGTTTCGAGACCGGAACCGTCATTGCGAGCAACGGCTGGGTTTCGCCGTCCCTCTCGACGGAATATCCGGACCCCGGGTTCGTGGCCTCGGTACAGAGTATGAACGGTCACGATACGGTGGGGCTTCGACGTCGAAGCCTCGATGCCTCATCGGTCGACCTGTACCTCGAGGAGGAACGGAGCCAGGACACGGAGACTTCCCACACCGACGAGATTATCGGCTACGTGTTCGGAGAGAACGGACCGATCAAGGGCACAAACGGCGGCGACACCAGGAATGACGATATCCCACAGTTCGGGGCGTGGCTCTCCCAAAACGTCGGGGAGGATCCCACCGAAGACTACGAGGACTGGCTCGGCCGGAAAGTCCTCGTCTCGGACCAGTTCATCAAACAGGAGGGGCACTACCACGACCTCCCGGCCTGGAAGATCGATCCCTGGACGGCGTGGCTTGAGGAGAACCCCGATCGGCGTCTCTGTTGGGACCTGATAATCAGAAATCTCGCATCGCTCGAAGCGGGCGCGAGCGGGGCGGCGAACGACGCGATTCGCTCGCTCGGCGAGACGCTGGTCGCCGAGGGCCACGAAGACGCCTATGTTCGTATCGAGGACGAGTTCAATCTCTCGCACACTATCCATCCCCAGACCAACCAAGAGTGCCAGTGGTTCGTCGAATTCTGGCGCGAGGTCGTCGACACGCTTCGTTCGGTCGACGGCCAGCAGTTCGACATCGTCTGGAACCCGAACTACGATATCGCCGATGTCGACGGCTACGCCGAACGGACCTGGCCTGGGGACGGCTACGTCGACACTGTCGGGCTCGATATCTACGACCGGAGCTGGACCCACTACAACGAAAGCTCCGAGCCGACCCAGACCGACTGGGAGCAGACGTGGCAGGTGTTGGAAGACTATCTCGATTGGTTCCGTGACTGGGCCGATGACCACGACAAGGCCCTTGCCATCCCAGAGTGGGGGCTCTGGTCCCGTGCTGATTCAGGCTACGGTGGCGGGGACAACCCGTACTTCATCGAACAGATGCACGACTGGATCCACGCGAACGATGTCGCTTGGCACGTCTATTTTGAGGATCTTGACAAACATCGACTCGATAGCGACGACACCCGATTTCCCGCCGCCGCAGCGAAGTTCAAGCAGCTGTTCGGCTGACCTCGCGGGCTGGATTCATGCTTCAGAACTGATTGAGCAGCTTGAAGGCCACGTAGAGAGTTTCAGACGACCCTTGTGAGGTTGAAGCTCCGCCTTGGTCCCCTCACACTCCCGTTTCGTCCCGTTTCAGCTTCCACCAGCTCCGCCACGCAATTCACATGAGAATTCACTCGTTCTGCACTGGTCTGCGTTCTGATCAGCCTCTTCGAAGGCACTGGTCATCTGGTTGGCGAGCTCACCAGCTTCAATATGAGAGTAGTGTTCGCGAATGACTTCCACAGAGTTATCGAGAGCGCGAGCGGCGGCCGCGTGGCCTGAGGTGCGGACGAGGACCTCACCGGCACCGCGTCGAGCGCCATGCGGCATCAGATAGTCGTGGTCGTCACCGAGCTCGATACCAGCCTGGTCACAGAGCCGCTTGAGGACGTGTCGCCCCGCGCCGGTCGTCATCGACGGTGGCGTGATATCGAATTCAGTGCAGATCTCAATCTGCGAGTGATCCGTTTGGAAGTCTCCGATCCCCGCGTCGGTGTACGCGCGGGCGGTCCGCATGTCTGTGATCCGTCTTGAAAGCGTCGGACGATGGAACGAGAGGAACACCGGCCAATTTTCGCTTGGCGCGTCGAGGACCTTCTCGTACATCTGTAGTGGATGGAGTACTGGCTCGGGAAGACCCCGACCGTCGAGACGCTGCTTTTTGGCGAACACTGTCGCGTAGCGATCCTCGAGGTTGACGTCCTCCCAGCAGAGCCCCTGGCGTCGCTCGTCGCTCCGATCTCGCAGTATCTCCGCACCCCGTACGCCGGAATACGACAGGAGATACACCAGCGCGCGGTCGCGACAGGCCTTGATCGCCGCCTCTCGATTCTCGCCGATGTCGTCGATCGCCGCGTGTGCTTGCTCGTCGACGAACGCGGTGAGCTGTTGGCGATCCTCGGCGGACCACGCCTGTTGGTCTCCACTCTTGTGACCGCCGTCGTCTGGAATGGGTTCGGTCGCGTTGCGGCGCTGGGCGACGTTCTCGGCGAGGTGGCCCTCGCGGACGGCCCACCCGCAGAACGCCGAGACATCTGGATCTGCTTCTCGTCGACGGCGATACGATCCGGGTCGGCCCTGAAGTCCTGATCGTAGTGGTCGGCGTAGGATTGGTACCAGTGGTGAATGGTGGCTCGGGTTCGACTGACGCCGAACCACTCGCAGAGGTCGCGACACTCCGCCAGCGACGCTGCAGCGGCGTGAGCAGCGCACGCCAGCCTGATCAGCCAGGCNCTGACGCCGAACCACTCGCAGAGGTCGCGACACTCCGCCAGCGACGCTGCAGCGGCGTGAGCAGCGCACGCCAGCCTGATCAGCCAGGCTGGCGTGCTCGTCCGATCTGCGTCCAAAAACGGCACATTCGAGCAGTTCGTGACCTCCACTTGGAGTTCTTCGAGCATGGTTCCACTTGTCTCGAAGAACTCCGCTCAGTTCAGCCTCAATCTAGCAGTGCCCTAAAACTCGACATTCAAGATCACGAAAGTGTGACTCTCGACCAACGGGATGTCGATACAGTGGAGGCGACAACCACATGAGTAACTTCAAATCCGGGTCTGGTAACCTTGACTTCGGTAATAGCGACGGTGATACTGAAGAGGACGAGGAGGTTTCCAGGACAGGGGATACTCAATCTGAGTCAAATGAAGGACAAGAGTCGACTTCCCCTGAACAGTTCGCGTCGTCCCCAGCAGAAAAGCAAACATCACAAACAGACGATTCGTCCGAACAACCCGTATCAGAGCAATATCTGTTGAATAAATCAACTGTATCTAGCCCACAGTTAGAGGAATATCCGTACTTTGTCCGACGAAACAACGTCGGCGATGAACGCGACAACCGTCTCGAGATTCAGCTTCGAGACGAGATAGCCAGTCAAGAAGCTAAGTTTCTGAATGTACTTGCCGAGCAACTTGAAACAAACGAGATTGCAAAGACAGACGCTCGAGAGTTCGCTCTTCTCATGGCGTTTCAGAATCCCAAAAGTGTCGCTAAGTTGATGAGAAGCGAAGAATTTGGCGCATTCGGCTAAAACCAGTAGACTACGGATCCGCTCCCAAAGCCGGAATTCTGCAAGCCCGTCGATCCAGACGGTGTACATATCATTACCAATAGAAGTCAGCTAGGCCGATTCGACACACAGTCCTCGTCGGAATTTAGACCAGCAGTCTATATTTTGAGATAACCATGTATGAGGAATATACTTTCCCGATTTCAGTTAGGCATCGGGCTCCATTGAACTGTCGTACATGTCTTCGAACGCTTGCTCGCCCCGGATCAGTTCATCCACGCCGTCGGTGAGCGTGACCTCGCCGAACACGGTCGCCCGATAATACGTGTACAGACCTTCCTGTCCCCGCTCTGTGCGCTGACGCTTCTCAATGAGGCCGACATCGACGAGCTTGTTGAGATGGTAGTGAAGCGTGCTGTCGTCGATGCTAATCGCCTCTTCGAGTTCTTTGGGACTCATCTCCCCGCCGTGGACGAGCCGATAGAGGACTTCGTATCGGGTACGGTGCCCGATGGTGGCGTGCATTTCGAGGTACTCGTCGAGATCGAGGACGCTGTCTTCCGGCAGGAGATCTTCGGGGTCGTCTGGGAAATCCCCACAGACGGCACGCGCTTGATCTATTGACATCCTGTTTCCGGGATACGGGTGGGAAGCTTTTAGCCTTTGTCAAGCCAAGTTCTCTGGAAAATGCTGTCTTTTATATACTATGTCCGGAGTAAAACTCCTAATGACTGTCGAGATCACGCACGAGTTGATCGCCGAGCGGCTGGGCACCGTGAAATACGACCGCTTTCTGTTCTATTTGATGGGACCGTACAAGTCGTTCAACCTCAACTACGTCCTCAGCGAGGAGGAACGCCGTGAAATCGATATCGAGGATCTCCCTGGACCATTACGCCGACTCTTTCAGAACAAGAACGAGATCAACGCGGCGCAGGCACTCTTGCGGCGGATACAGGGCGAACTTCGAACGGACCCCGGCGTGAACGCATTTCTCGCGCTTGACGTCGGAGTAGACACTGACGACGTGGATGCAGTAACCCAAAGCATCGAGTACACACGATGCAGCAACACGACCGCGTTCGTACTGCCATTTCTTGGGCACAATTTCGGGGTTGGAGAAGAGGCTGGAAGCATCCTCGAAACGCTCGCGGAAACGCATGGCGAACGGTTGGTCTTCGTTCATGAAGACGACGTGACGAGTGCGATGATTCGGTCAGCGAGGGACCGGTGGGACTTGCGAGTCGAGACGTACGAAACCGAGGCAGAGCTTGTTACCACTCTTCAGCGGTTCGCGGGCGAGATCATGCAACGCGAACGCCTCGGGTCCCTTGATCGCCTGCACTGATCGAAGAGACGACGCGAAAAATCGGAGCAAATAAGCCGCCGCTCTGATACATTGGGTTACTATGATGGCCGACCTGACTGCGTTTCAGCGGGATATACTGTACGTGATTGCGGGGCTAGATGATGGCTCGCCTCCGTACGGGTTGGCGATCAAGGAGGAACTCGACAGGCACTATTCGGGCGAGATCAACCACGGGCGACTGTATCCGAACCTGGATGACCTGGCGGAGGTGGGCCTCGTCGAGAAAGGCAGCGTCGACGACCGGACGAACTCGTATGGTCTTACCGAGCGCGGCCAGCGTGAGATCGAGACCCGCCGCGAATGGGAAGACCAGTACGTCGCTGTCGAGGCCTGAATCCCCCGATGAGTGGAATCAGCGTTCACGGTCGTCGACCGACATCGAGGCTGGCTTACGGCGAACAGCTCCAGACGAGACCGATCCATGCGGTGATGGCGTAATGGTCGAGATTCCGGACCGGCTGGAGTGTCTCTTCAGCACGTCGATCGATCAGCAGGGCGGCTCGTACAGGATCGAGATCCCACGCTCCGAACTTGAGCAGGGAACGATCAATTCCGGTGAGACCTACCGAGTGGCGATCGTCTCGGGGACGCCCCGTTCGGATGATGCCGAGACTCGACAGCAACCGGATGGTGCTTCGACGTCACCGAAGTCGGATTCGAATAGCCCCACCCAGCAGGAACCACCGGTAGAGCCAGGCGACGTGCGTGAGGTCACCATCGAATCACTGGGCGATCAAGGCGACGGAATTGCGAAAATCGATCGTGGGTACGTCGTGATCGTGCCTGGTACTCGGCCCGACGATGAAGTCACCGTCGAGATCGAGAACGCACGCGAGAACGTGGCGTTCGCCCGTGTTCATGACGACAACCACGAGTCGGACGAGAGTTCGGGGTTCGATGACCCGTTGGCGGAGGAGACGCTCGGAGATAGCGAGTGAGTGGATCACCGTCGATATCCAGAGTCTGACGTAGATTCATGCAGTTCGAGTCACAACATCACGTATGAACTGGGAACGGCGGCTTCCGCCGTTCGCCGAGAACGCGCTCGAAGTGCTTCGTGAGGCGGTTGAGGAGAGCAGTGACGAGGGCCTCTCGAAGGAGCAGGCCAGATCACTCCTCGTGGCTGACGATCGCTTCATCGAAAGTGACGCTGAGTACGCTCTTGATGTGCTCCAGAGTCGCGGCCACATCTACTACGTTGACGACCGAATTCACATCACGCCGACCGACGACTGATTGGTTGGGAACGAGGGGTAGCGAGTATCTCTCGGCAGATCGCACTTCCACTCCGGTTGGTAAGCCTCTATAATGGTGGGATGCCTCCCTGAGAGCGAGGGCGGTCCTCTCGACAGCCCTCCGATCAGAGCGCGTCACACGCTATCCCCCTCCTTTCCATGATCATGCTCGAGACGGTGAAACGCGTGCTGGGCCAGTCGGACCGGGAACTCGTCGTGGAGTGCCGTCAGTGTGGCTCGAACGTGGATCCTGATGCAGAGTCGTGCCCGGTGTGTGAGTCCACCGAGATTGCCCAGTACGACATCACTCGGTGAGGGAGGTCTAAAACGCCGTATTTGTCACTTCCAGACCGCTTCGACAGGCTATAAGTACCAGCCAGCCAGAAAATCGGGTATGGCAGACCTGATCGTCAAAGCGGCGGTGAAGGAGCACCTCGCAGACCAGAACGTCTCGTCAGATTTCTACGACGCCCTCGACAACGAGGTGTCGGACCTGCTCGACGACGCCGCCCAGCGTGCCGAGGACAACGACCGCAAGACCGTCCAGCCTCGCGACCTCTAATGCGGGCACTTCCCCAGCGTGGTCGTGTTCGCCGGGGACCGGGATAATCCACAGATGCGGGTCGAGTTCGACGGGGGCACGCTCCTGCTCCGAGAGGCCAGTGAGGACGTTCCGTACGCGGAATGGGACGACCGAGTCGAGGAGTACCGCGCGCCCGCGTATCGGTATCGCAACGTGCTCGAATGGGCCGACGCATGGAATGACGAGGACTCCCCCTCCGCTGGACAGGAATCAGCCCACCAAGGGACAATCCAGTCGGCCACTATTGCGGTCGAGGACACGGCTTGAGCATACCCCGAACTCGCGCTCGATCCGGCACTCCAGATCGAGCCGCGCGAGTACCAGCAGGCCGCGCTCGATGCGTGGCGAACCAATGATCGTCGCGGCAGCGTCGTGCTCCTGACTGGCAGTGGGAAGACGTTTCTGGGCATCCAGGCCATTTCAGATGCCGGTGTCGCCACTCTCGTGGTCGCGCCGACGATCGACCTGATGAACCAGTGGCACGCGACGCTCACCAACGCCTTCGGCGACCAACTACCCCACAAGGGAGGGGACGGGCCCGAACAGGCAGTCGGCGTGCTCGGTGGCGGCACCCACGAGATCAGGCCCATCACAGTGACGACCTACGACAGCGCGTATCGCTACATCGACGAGTACGGCGACCAGTTCGGCCTGCTGATCGCAGACGAAATTCACCACCTGCCGGCCCCGACCTATCGACAGATCCCCGAAATGACCATCGCGCCCTACCGTCTCGGGCTCACCGCCACCTATGAGCGCGCCGACGACGCTCACGAACTCCTCGAAGACACCGGTCTCATCGGTCCCGTCGTCTATGAGGAAGAGGTCGACGAGCTCGCCGGCGAGTATCTCAGCGAGTACGAAACCATTCACATGCAGGTCGAACTGACCGACGACGAACGCTCCCAGTACGACGAGGAGTACGGCATCTATCGCGAGTACGTCGACACGCATGACTTCGACCTCTGGAAGGCCGAGGGCTACCAGGAGTTCCTGGCGCACACTTCCTACGATTCGGACGGCCGCCGCGCACTGATCGCCAAGCAACGTGCCGAGGAACTCGCGCGCACCGCCGCGAAGAAACTCGACACACTAGATACGTTACTCAAGCGCCACTACGACGACCGTGCCATCGTCTTCACCGCGAACAACGACTTCGCCTACGAGATCTCCCAAGAGTTCATCGTCCCCTGTATCACTCACCAGACCAAGACCGACGAACGTACGGAGATCCTCGAGATCGTGGGACTCTGGACGCCCGAATACCTCGATGAGAAACTCGACAAGATTCGGCAGGCCGATATGGAGAATCTGGTCTTCGCGGTTTCCGAGACCCTCGACTGCACGAGCGAGGACATCGACCTCACGACTGATCGAGTGCTCTGGTCCAAGACCGGCATCCACGTCTACGATGTGATCAACCTCGCTGAGGAGCATACAGTCCAGGCATCCTCTGCTGGTCCCTGGGTAGGGACAGCCTATTCGCTCGGGATTGGTGGTTGGCAAGCGTGGTCTATAATCCGACGTCAAATCGGTCAGGACTGTTGCTGTCGGAGGAATTCGAGCAAAGCGTCGATGTCCTCTGGGCTCGGCTCGCCTCTATGGTCCTCCTCACGCACATTGTACGCTGAGGAGTTCGACTTGTCGCTGAGGATCGATAAGAGTCCCTACGTTGAACGTGATGTCGTCGGCGACGTTCGCCTCGCGTCCCTTGTAGATGCCGTACCGGGTAACGGCGCAGTAGTACTCTACCTGCTCGCGGCGGGACTCAGGACGTCGCCGGCAGGCACTGTCCTCTGTGGCACCGAGGAGTTCTGGTTGAGAGGCCCACCGCTCACGAAACGTACGTTCCGGCGCGCTCGCCGCGTCAGTCCGCCTACGTCACGCTGCGAAACGTCTACGGTTGTGCGCACCAAAAACACACCCGGCGGGAACGGCACGGTTAGCCTCTGGTTGGGCTTGCTCACCCACAACCCCCGCCTGAGGGATCACGATAGCAGGAGTGTCGGCGGTGCTGGCGAGCGCTGTCACGGCTAGCCTCGTGGGGCCACAATCTCGCCGACGAAACGCATACTTCCGGTGCTCCTGTCGTGACAGTTCCCAAACAGACTTGAGGCTGAGATCAGCTATGTGAACTCCGCTGCGATAGGAACCTTTGTTCCTGTCGAGACAATCGTACAGCCGAAGCCGTAGTAGTGCTCCTCAGCGGTTGAATCGTCGTTCCACGGAATCGCTTCGGCATGAGTCGAATCGATTCTGTAGATAGAGTCGAGCAGGCCCCGGACGGCGGCCCGCTCGACAAGATGACCGAAAGCATCGTCACCAACGTGTTCAAGCTCGGTGAGGAAGCGATCGACCGCGTCTCGCGACGGCGGTCGATCGAAGCCACAGCTCAACCAGACCAGCGGCTTCTAGAGTTCTCGTGCGAAAGGACGAGTGCCGTAGACGTCCTCGTAGTAGCAGTGGAGAAAGCCTCGGAAGAGTTCTGGTGGCTCATGAACTCGTGTTCGCCCCCCAATCGCAGGGAGCGAACACGTCGTATTCCAGCAGAAACTCGAACTCAAGGTACTCGAACAGCGCTACTGTCTCGATCGCCGCGACATTCCAGAAGTCGTCGACTGAAGCTACGTTTTGCAGGGCTTGGCTTTGCTGGACACAATTCCAACGCCCTGCAACCTCGCATGTGACGCTTTCTGTGAACACGCTCGAGGAGTCCGTCAACAATTTCGAGAACGGATGGTACCGGATTATATTCATCGAGCAGAACTGTCACGGTGTCCAAAATCGTCTCAGGTGCTGAAACGATTTCGCGCGGTGAGTACAATTCGATACGGATATTCCTTCGAGCAGAGCTACTCCGAGTGGCTCGGGAGAAACACACCAATGGATCTCGACAAATTTGTGGACTCGCACGGCCCACAGGAAACTGCAGAGGCGTTCGAACTCGAAAGCTCGAAACTCCTCGATATTGCCCTCGACGGGAGCGTGATGGGCAAGGCAGGATCGATGATCGGCTACACCGGCGACATCTCTTTCGAACGCAAATCATCCGGCGGGCTGAAAGGGATGCTGAAAAAGAAAGTGTCCGGCGAGGGCGGCGTGATGATGCGGGCCGAAGGCAACGGCCACCTCTACCTCGCTGACGCGGGCAAGGAAGTCCAAATTCTCGAACTCGATGCCGACGACGAAATCAGTGTGAACGGCAACGATGTCCTCGCGTTCGAGGAGAGCGTCAACTGGGACATCAAGATGATGAATTCGATCGCCGGGGCATCTTCGGGCGGGCTGTTCAATGTCTACCTTAAGGGACCGGGACATATCGCCATCACAACCCACGGCAACCCGCTCGTCGTGCCGACGCCGGTCCGGACCGATCCCCACGCGACTGTGGCGTGGAGCGCCAATGTTTCGCCCAGCGCGAATCGCGACCTGAACATCAAGAGCTTCCTCGGGCGTTCGTCGGGCGAGACCTTCCAACTCGAGTTCGCCGGGCAGGACGGATTCGTGATCCTCCAGCCCTACGAGGAGATCAATCGGCTCTGTTGAATCACTAGACGGCGGCAGGATGGGTCGCTAAATCAAAGGCGTTGAAGCGGGAGACTTGAGTTGTCCATGACGCAAAT